>NZ_CAWURG010000013.1:0-28712 GCF_963924895.1 uncultured Sphaerotilus sp. | reverse complement strand
CAGGCCTGGGTCGCCGACATCACCTACATCCGCACGCGCAGCGGCTGGCTGTATCTGGCGGTGGTGCTGGACTTGTTTGCGCGCAAGGTGGTGGGCTGGGCGATGGCCCCGGACATGCAGGCCGGGCTGGTGTGCCGGGCGTTGCAACTGGCCATCGTGCAGCGCCAACCGGCGCCGGGCTTGATCGTCCACACGGATCGCGGCAGCCAGTACGCCAGCGCAGCGCATCAGGCGCTGCTGGCCAGTCACGGTCTGGTCGGCAGCATGAGCCGCAAGGGCAACTGCTGGGACAACGCGGTGATGGAGCGCTTCTTCCTGAACCTCAAGATGGAGCGTGTCTGGCAGCGCGATTACGCCAACCATGCCGAGGCCACGAGCGACATCGCCGACTACATCGTCAGCTTCTACAACAGCGTGCGTCTGCACTCCACACTGGGCAACGTGCCACCCAATGCCTTCGAGCATCAATCGGCAATCACACAACCTATCGGGCTGTGCGAAATAACTTGACCAGGACAGGTGTCCATGGGCGTCAGGCGCCGGTCTTGCGCTGGATCAGCACGAACCGGCGGGCCTCCCCCGGCCACGCCAGCAGGCGCAACTGCACGCGCTGGGGACGCATGCGCAGGGTCAGCACGTAGTCGATGGTGACGTCCAGGGCCACGCCGGTCTCGGCGGCTTCCTCGAACCGATGGGCCACCATGACGTTGTTCATGCAGATCGCGACGGCCGTGAACAAGGGCAGTCCGATCACCCGCTCTCGGGACAGCCCGGCCATGCGGGACTCGCAGGCGTTGTAGTCGCGCACGATGGTGGCCGCGTCGAAGCCGATGACGCCGAACTCCAGTGCATCCAGGCCGTCGCGGTCCAGCGTCAGCAGCGCGTCCGGCAGGTCGTTCTGTGTGAAGTCGAGTGTGGCCAGTGGGTGCATGGAAAGGACTCCGTCGATGTGCCAGGGGCAACTACCGCGCGACCCTGCCGAGTCTGTGTTATCGAGCCGAGTTGGTAGAACTTGAACGGTCAGGGCGGGGCGGGACGGGCGTGGTGCCGCTCGCCGGCCGCCAGCGTGTCGTCGCGCAGCAGGCGCAGCACCGATGCCGCCACGTCGTCGACCCGCCCCAGCGCCCCGTCCCGGTGGCGCTGCGTGAAGGCCGCGGCGCCGGGATAGTCCTCGGGCGATGCACCGCGCAGCGTGGCCTGCATGCCGGTGTCGAGCGCGCCGGGGTCGAGGCTCAGCGCGCGGAAGGGATGCGCCTGCCGCGTCTGCTCGGCGGCGACGACGCGCATGAACTGGTCCATGCCCGCCTTGGCCGCGCTGTAGAGCGACAGCCCGGCGTGCGCGCGCACGGCGGCCCCGGAGGTGATCTGCGCCACGACCTTGCGGCCCGGGCAGGACTGGAAGTGCACCATCGCCGCGGACAGGAAGGCGATGCCCGAGACGAGGTTGACGTTCAGCGCATCGATGAGGTCGCCGACCGGCGCGTTGGCGGCCGCACCGAGCGGCTGCACCGTGCCGGCGTTGTGCAGCACCAGCAGCTCGGTGATCGACAGGGGATCGACCCCCGCCAGCGCCGCGCCGACCGCCTGCGCGACCGCCGCCGGCTGCGCCAGATCCACCCGCACCGAGTCCGGCGTCGGCGCCGAGCGCGACAGCTCGACCACGCGCCAGCCCTCGGCCTGCAACTGAGTGACCAGCGCCCGACCGAGGCCGCGCGAGCCGCCCGTGACCAGCGCCAGCCGGGTGCCGCCCTCGACTGTCACAGCACCACCTTGCGGGCGTGCAGCGCCTCGGCCTGTCCGCTCGGCGCACGGCACTCGATGCCGCGCAGCGCCATCAGCCCCTGGAAGGTCGCCTCGGTGAACCAGCCCTTCGAGCGCTGCGAGCCGAAGTGCTTCATCAGGTGGCGCACCTTGCGGCGGGCGATCTCCGCGGGCAGCGGCACGTAGACATTGGGTTGGCCGAGGTCGCCTTCGTACTTCGGGATTTCGTACTCCAGCACGAGGTGGTCGCGCCACGCCTGCCAGGTGAGTTCGGCCACCGTGCGGTGGTCCTGGTGGCGGTCTTCCAGGCGGTGGGTGAGCACCACATCGGGTGTGATGCGCCGGCTCAGGTCAGCGAAAAAGGCTTTCAGGCGCGCGGTCTCCGACGGGAAGTGCGCGTCGCTGAAATCGCCGATCACCACCTCGGCGGACGCCGCCCCCTTCAGCAGCGCCTTGGCACTGCGCCTGGCCTCGTCGGCGCGCTCGCCGGGCGCGCTCAGCACGACCCAGGTCACATGCACTTCCGGCACCTCGGCCAGCCAGCGCAGCACGGCGCCGCTGCAGCCGATCTCGATGTCGTCGCTGTGCGCGCCCAGGCAGAGCAGGTCCAGCCGGCGCCGCCCGGCCGCGGGGTTCAGGGACAGCACGTGGACACCGCCCTGGGTTCGAGGCGCTCGGGTTTCCAGACCATCCACGGACAATTGCCCTTGCCCTCCATCCGGTCGTAGGTGATCTTGTCCTTGAAGGTGTCCATCGGCTGCCAGAAGCCGCGGTGGCGGAAGGCGCCGAGCTGGCGCTGGGCGATGAGCCGCTGGAAGGGCGCCTCGACCAGTTCATCGCCTTCTTCGAGCACGTCGAAGATCTCCCGGCGCAGGCAGAAGAAGCCGGCGTTGATCCAGTACGGCCGCTCGTTGAGCGGGCCGAAGCTGGTGACGATGCCGTTGTCGTCGCCGTGCAGCGCGTGAAAGCTCTGCGGCGAGGGCACGGTGGCGAAGCTGGCCGTGACGCCGCTGGCGCGGAACTCGGCGAGGTGCTGGTCCAGCGGCAGGTCGCTCAGGCCGTCGGCGTAGTTGGCGAGGAACTCCTCGTCGTCGCCCAGGTACTTGCGGGCGCGCAGCAGGCGCTGGCCGATGTTGGCGTGCAGGCCGGTGTCGACGAAGGTGATCTTCCAGTCCTGCAGATCGCTGTGGACCAGATCGACCTTGCGCCCGCCCTCGCTGAGCACGAAGTCGTTCGACAGCGCCTCGTTGTAGTTCAGGAAGTACTCGCGGATCAGGTCGCCGCGGTAGCCCAGGCAGAGGATGAATTCCTTGTGGCCGAAGTGCGCGTAGTAGCGCATCAGGTGCCACAGGATGGGCCGCACGCCGATGTTGACCAGCGGCTTGGGGATGGTGTCGGAGTGCTCGCGCAGGCGCGTGCCGAGTCCGCCGCAGAAGAGAACAACTTTCATGGGGGAGGGCCTTTCTTTCGGGAGCCGGGGGCTTCTTGACCGGCGATGTGACCGGCGGTGTCGGCTATATCGGCTGAAACCAGCGTGCGCAGGAGCCCGGCGTGTTCGAGTGCGGCGGCGGCCTGCTCGACCTGCTCGAAGGGCAGGCGGGCGCGTTCGGCGATGGCCAGCAGGTCGCGCGTGCCATCGGCCTGGTTGAGCACCCACAGCAGCGCGTGTTCGAACGCACCGGGCGCGCCGCCGCCGACGCTGCCGTAGAGACCGCGCTTGCCCAGGCGCGGCTCGCCCTTGGGGCTGAGGTTGAGCGGGGTGCGGTTGGCGTCGAGCACCGAGGCGAGCCGGGCCAGCGTCTGCAGCGCCGAGGCGAGCTGCGCGGGGCGGATCAGCGTCAGGTCGTCGGCGCTGGTGTGGTACTCGGGATATGTGCTGTTGGGCGATCGGGTCAGGCGGCCCATCGGCAGGTCGAAGCCGGGGGAGCAGAACTGGCGCTCGTCGTAGCCGTAGGGCTCGAATTCCAGCAGCCTGGCGTCCGTGCCGCGCAGCACATGCGCGGCGGCGCGGTCGGTCAGCGTGTCGCCGCGGCGGCTGTGCTTGTAGTGCAGCACGCCCGGATCGCCCAGCAGCCCGAGCACCAGCCCGGCGCGCACGCGGCCCAGGCGCTCCTCGTTGCGCGACAGCCAGGCCAGCGAGCCGATGGTGCCGGGGCCGAAGATGAAGCGCCACGTCAGCCGCGGCTTCGTCGGCGCCCGGTGCAGCGCCCGCGCCAGTTCGACCGCGACGGCGATGCCCGTCAGGTTGTCGTTGGCCAGCGCCGGGTGGCAGGTGTGCGTGTAGACCAGCACTTCGTCGGAGGACTGGCCCGGAATCACCGATTCGGCATAGCTCAGGTGCCCCGGCGCCAGCGTGGCGTCGATCACCACCTCGTACGGCCCCGGCCCGAGCCGCTCGCGGTCGCGGTGGCGCAGGCAGAAGCCCCATTGCTCGCGGTAGTAGCTGGTGCGGTACGGAATCCAGTCCGGCTGGTCCGGCAGCGAGTGCAGATGCGGCTGCAGCTCTTCCAGCGTCATCGTGCGGCGCACCGGCACCGAGTAGCCCATGACGTGCAGGCTGTGCGCGCGGACATCGACCACGCGGCGCCCTTCGGCATCGGCGATCCACGCGTCCCGCAGGTTCCACTCGCGCGGGATCTCCCAGTCGAAGGCGGGCGTGCCGCTCGGGACTTCGGTGCGGACGAGCGGGATGCGTTCGCCGATCCGGTCCAGCGTCTGGCGCACGCCGTCGCCGGTCAGGCTGCGGCACAGCGGGTAGAGCGCCTCGATCAGCGCCCAGGACTCGGTGGCGCTGGCGCTGGCCGCGTCGTCGGGGAGCAGCGCGTCCAGCAGCATCAGCGCTCCAGCCCGGCAGCGTAGCGTTGGCGGTGCGCGGCCTCGTCGAAGAGCGGTCCGTCGCGGTCCCGGTCCGACAGCGCGGTCACCGGCAGCGGCCACGTCAATCCAAACGCCGGGTCGTCCGCCCGTACACCGGCGCCAAGGTCGCCCCGGTACGCCTCGGTCATCATGTAGAAGACCTCGCTGTCATCGACCAGCGTCTGGAAGCCATGCGCTACGCCGCGCGGAATCCACAGCGCGTTGCCCAGCGCCGAGTCCAGCGTGACCGACACCGTGGCGCGGTAGGTCGGTGATTCGGGGCGCAGGTCGAGCAACTGGTCGAACACCCGCCCGCGCGTGCAGCGCACCAGCTTGCACTCGGTCGCCGGCGGCCACGCGAAGTGCATGCCGCGCAGCGTGCCGGCGCGGACGTTGAACGAGGTGCTGGTCTGCACCATCGCTGCGTCCAGACCGTTCGCGGCGAAGGTCTCGCGGCACCACGTCCGCGCGAACGAGCCGCGTTCGTCGGCCATCGGCGCGAGGCGGATGTGTCGCACGCCGTCGATCGCCGTCGGCTCGAAGACCATCGTCAACGGGCGCTCCAGTACAGGTCGTCGTCCACCTGCCCGGTGCGCTGCAGGTACTGCAACTGCTTCAGGCGGGTGTAGGGGCGCCAGCGGTGGTCGGCCTCGGTGAAGTCGATGCGCTGGAACAGGCTGGCCAGCTCCTCGGCGCCGCGCTGCGCGGTCCAGCGGGCGACAAAACCGGGCAGGCGCTTCTCGATCTTCTCGAACGAGACGCGGTAACTGCGGTTGTCCGCGCTCGGCGGGCCGGCGGTGACTTCGCAGCCGGGGAAGGCGGCGGCCACCAGCGCGGCGATCTCGCGCACGCGGAAGTTCTCGTCCGTGCGCCCGACGTTGAACACCTCGCCGTTGATCGCATCCGCTGGCGCTTCCACCGCGCAGCGCATTGCTTCGCAGATGTCCTCGATGTGGACGATCGGGCGCCACGGGCTGCCGTCGCTGACCATGGCGATGCGCCCGGTCGTGCGGGCCAGGGCGCAGAGGTCGTTGAGCACGATGTCGAAGCGCATGCGCGGTGACGGGCCGTAGGCGGTGGCGTTGCGCAGGAAGACGACGCTGAAATCGCTGCTGGCCATCGGCGTCACGTCGCGCTCGACCAGCGTCTTGCACACGGCGTAGGCGGTCTGCGGATTGACGGGCGAGCGTTCGTCGAGGAAGTCGCCGGTGCCGACGCCATAGACGCTGCACGAGGAGGCGTAGACGAAGCGCTTCACGCCGGCCTCGCGGGCAGCATGGGCGATGCGTACGGAGCCTTCGTGGTTGATCTTCATCGTGATCTCGGGGCGGTTCTGGCCCAGCGGATCGTTGGACAGCTCGGCCAGGTGGATCACCGCGTCGAAGCCGGCGAAATCGGCCGGCTCGACGGTGCGCAGATCCTTGTAGAGCGTGCGGGCGCTGAGGCGGGCGGCCAGCGGGTCGTGGTAGAGGCGGCCGTCGCCGTAGAAGCCGATGTCGAGGCCGGTGACTTCATGGCCCGCGGCTTCGAGCCAGGGGGCGAGGCGGGCACCGATGTAGCCCTCGGTGCCAGTGACGAGAATTTTCATGTGGACAGCTCGGTGAACGGGTCGGGAGGGCAGGCTCAGAACACGGTGACTTCTGGGATCGGCACGACGAACTGCCCGCCCCAGTCGCGGATGTAGGCGGCGTCGCGGGCGATCTCGTCCTTCAGGTTCCACGGCAGGATCAGCACATAGTCGGGCTTCGCTTCGCGGATGGCGGCCGGGGCCAGGATCGGGATGCGGGTGCCGGGGGTGAACTTGCCCTGCTTGTAGGGGTTGGCATCCACGGTGAAATCGAGGAAGTCGGTGCGGATGCCGCAGTAGTTCAGCAGCGTGTTGCCCTTGCCCGGCGCGCCGTAGCCGACGACGGTCTTGCCGCGCGCCTTGGCGTCGATCAGGAAGGCCAGCAGCTTGCGCTTGGTCTCGCGCACGCGCTCACCAAAGCCTTGGTAGCGCTCGGTGCCGAGGTAGCCGTCGGCGATCTCGCGTTCGCGCAGCGCGTGGACCCGCTCGCCGACCGGGCGTGCCGTGCCGTTCACGTGCTCGTCGGTGTGGCGCGCGTAGATGCGCAGCGAGCCGCCGTGCGTGGGCAGCTCTTCCACGTCGAACAGCGTCAGGCCGTGGTGCGCAAAGATGCGCTCGACCGTGACCAGCGACAGGTAGCTGAAGTGCTCGTGGTAGATGGTGTCGAACTGCACGCCCTCGATCAGGCGCAGCAGGTGCGGGAACTCCATCGTGATGGTGCCGCCCGGCGCGAGCAGGGTCTTCATGCCGCCGACGAAGTCGTTGATGTCGGGCACATGCGCCAGCACGTTGTTGCCGAGCAGCAGGTCGGCGCGGCCGTGTTCGCGGGCGATGGCCTCGGCGGATTCGCGGCCCATGAAGCGCACCGTCGTCGGGATGCCCCGCTCGATCGCCACCTTGGCGACGTTGGCCGCCGGCTCGATCCCCAGCACCGGAATGCCGGCGGCGACGAAGTGCTGGAGCAGGTAGCCGTCGTTGCTGGCAATCTCCATGACCTGGCTGCGCGGGCCGAGGCCGAAGCGCTCGGCGGCCATCACCGCGTAGCGGCGCGCGTGCTCGACCCAGCTCGACGAGTAGGACGAGAAGTAGGCGTACTCGCTGAAGATCGAATCGGGCGCGACGAACTCCTGCAGCTGCACCAGGTGGCAGTCATCGCAGACGTAGGCGTGCAGCGGGAAGAAGGGCTCCATCTCGCCGAGCTGGTCCGGCGCGATGTGCGTCTGGCACAGCGGGCTCATGCCCAGGTCGACGAAGCTGGTGCGCAGCGGCGCCTTGCAGAAGCGGCATTCGAGGGCAGAGGTGCGTGTCATGTCGGGAAGATCGGCGGTTCGGGGAGAAGGTTGAGCCCGGCGCAGCGCACGGTGGCCGCCGCCCTGGCCATCCGGGCAGATCAGGTGCCCAGGCGCTTGGTCCAGCGGGTGACGGTTTCCCAGACGGGATTGGCGCGGCTGGTGGACATCACCGCGCCGGCCAGCGAGGCCGGCAGGAAGAGCGCGCCCGTGGCCCAGGCCAGCATGGCGGCACGTTGCGTCTCGTTGTAGCCGGGGCAGGCCTTGAGCGAGGCGCGCATCAGGCGCCAGAGGCTGCCGGCGGTGTCCTGCTTGAAGGGGTGTGCTTCCCGGGCCCAGCGCCACGAGGTGATGCGGTGGCGCACGTGCGTGGGCAGCATCAGGAAGGGGCCGTCGACGACGATGCCCGAGCGCTCGCGCAGCAGCGCCATCGTGCGGTCGCGGCTGCGCTCGACCAGGCTGACTTCGAGGCCGATGCTGCCGCTGTAGTTGCCGCGGTAGCCGGGCGCGGCGCTGGGGCTGGCCTTGCGGTGCAGGCGGTAGCCGCCCAGCGGCCGGCTGGCACCCACCACGCGGCCGTGGAAGGGCGCGGTGACGAAGGGCACGGTGTCGGTGCAGATCGGCCAGTCTTCGGGCTTGACCGGGAAGTAGGGCGCCACGGCCGAGCGGCGGTAGAGGTTGCCGCTGCCGGGCGGGCCAGCGTAGTGGCCGAGTGCGCGGATCACGGGCACCACGTCGCCGTCATGGCGCAGGAAGGGGATCACGCCGCCGAGCAGCGCGCCTTCCGCGTCGATCAGCCGCATCGGGTAATGGACCTTGGCGGTGCCGGCGTCGGCCAGCGACAGGCAGGTGGCCATCGCGTCGTCGTCGAGCACGTCGTCGGCGTCGAGCCACACGATCCACTCGCCGCGGGCGGCCGCGATGCCGAGGTTGTAACCCTGGCCCTGGCCGATGTTGACCTTCTGGCGGACCAGCCGCACCCGGTCACCGTAGCGGGCGATCACCGCCAGCGAGTCGTCGGTCGAGCCGTTGTCGACCACGATCACCTCGCAACCGGGCTGGGTCTGGCGCAGGGCCGAGTCGATCGCCGCACCGATGAACCGGGCGTAGTTGTAATTCAGAACGACGATCGAGACGTGCATCGGAATGGTCCGGGAAGAGAACGATCAACCGGCCTGCTTGGCCCTCTGAGCGTAAGTGACTGTAACTTATGTTCGCTGGATCGTTCTTTATCGGCAGGTCCTCGGCAATCCCGCATCGGCAGGCCTGAAATCGTGTGTCCGGGGGATGCATTCCCCGGTTCAGGTGGTCCGATGGATACCATCGGCGCATGAACCGCATACCGCATCGACCGCTCTCGCTGGACTGTCTGCGCAGCTTCGAGGCGGCCGCGCGGCGCCTGAGCTTCAGCGCTGCCGCCGAGGAGCTGCATGTCACCCAGCCGGCCATCAGCCGGCAGATCAAGGGGCTGGAGGAGGAACTCGGCGCCCAGCTCTTTCACCGCGCCACCCGCAAGGTCGAACTGACCCACGCCGGCCAGACGCTGCAGCGCACCGTGCAGCCAGCGCTGGCGCGGCTGGACGCCTGCGTGCGCCAGATCCGCATGACACGCAGCCGGGCGCTGGTCAGCGTGACGACCTTCCCCTCGTTCGCCTCGCTCTGGCTGATGCCGCGGCTGCCGGACTTCGAGCGCGCGCACCCGGATGCCGACCTGCGCATCGCCGCCTCGGACCGGCTGGTCGAGGTGGACGATGTCGAGCTGGACGTGGCGCTGCGCCACTGCAGCGCGGAGCGGGTGCCGGCCGGCGCGGTGCGGCTGTTCGGCGAGGTGCTGACGCCGGTGGTGAGTGCCGGGCTGGCGGAGGCGGTCGGGCGCGGCCACGCGCCGCGGCTGGTGCGGCCGGCCGATCTGGCCGAACACACGCTGCTCGAGATGGACGACGGCCATTCGCCCTCGACGCTGCTGTCCTGGCCGAGCTGGCTGGCCGGCTGCGGGCTGGCGCACCTGACGCCGCGGCGCTGGATCAGCGTCAACTACACCCACCAGCAGGTGCAGGCCGCGCTGGCCGGGCAGGGCGTGGCGCTGGCGCGGCTGGCGATGGTGCACGAGGCGCTGGCGCGCAGGGACCTGGTCGAGCCGTTCGGGCCGTCCGGGCGGCGCTGGGCGGAGCCGTGCTACTGGCTCGTGCCGCTGGGTGGTGCGGCGGTGCCGCAGCGGCCGGAAGTCCGGGCCTTTTCCGACTGGGTGCTGGCGCAGGCGGCGCTGACCCGGGTCGCGATCGGGGATGTGGCCGATCCGGAGCTGGACGCCCACGTCGACTGAGCGCGCCCGCATGCATGCCGTCCGGGCATGGATGGCATGCAGGATCGTCACCCGACGCGCCGGCGGGGCCGCATAGCATCGTCGTACTCCCCTCCACCGACAACACGGACGACAGGAACGATCCCCATGCAGCTCTACATCGGCAACAAGAACTACTCGTCCTGGTCCATGCGGCCGTGGGTGCTGCTGCGGCAGTTCGGCATCCCCTTCGACGAGGTGATGGTGCGTTTCGACAGCTTCGACGCCGGCTCGGCCTTCAAGACCACGCTGGCTGGGCTGTCGCCGACGGGCAAGGTGCCGCTGCTCGTGGACGACGACGGGCTGGTGGTCTGGGACACGCTGGCGATGGCCGAGTACCTGGCCGAGCGGCACCCGGAGCGTGCGCTGTGGCCGCGCGACGCCCGCCAGCGCGCCCGGGCGCGGTCGCTGTGCGCCGAGATGCATGCGGGCTTCATGGGGCTGCGCAGCCGCTGCCCGATGAACATCGAGGCGTCGCTGCCCGAGGTCGGCGCGCAGGTGCTGGCCGAACACCCGGCGGTGCGCGCCGACCTGGACCGGCTGGTGGCGATGTGGAGCGAGGCGCTGGCGGACAGCGGTGGGCCGTTCCTGTTCGGCGCCTTCAGCACCGCGGATGCCTACTTCGCGCCGGTGGTCTCGCGGCTGCGCACCTACGCGCTGCCCGTGCCACCCGTGGTGGCCGACTGGATGGCGCGGGTCTGGGCCGCGCCGGGCGTAGCGGCCTGGGTGGCCGAGGCGCTGGCGGAAGCGGATTTCCTGGACTTCGAGGAGCCGTACCGGACCGGCCGCTGAGGGGCTGCTCAGTCCTCGCAGTGGACGCCCGCGAGCAGGGACTCGCGGGTGGCCGGCTCGTTCAGCAGCAGCTCCTGCAGCGGCCGCGAACGGGCGGCCGGCAGCAGCTGGTCCTGCGCAGGGACCGTGTCGTCCGGCACCAGCACGTCGAAGCTCATGGTGCGGGCCTGCGTGCGCTCGGCGGGCGTGGTCGCCACCTTCTGGAGCACGACCACCATCGACGCCGCCTTCTCGCGGCGGCAGTTCTTGCCGTTCAGGTCGCGGTAGCCGGAGTTCTCGATCTGAAAACGGTGCGTGAACCAGCCGAGCTGCCAGAAGGTCTCGGTGTAGCAGGTCCAGGCGTTCTCGTTGAGCGCGCGCAGGTGGGTCGGGTCGCGCCAGGCGGTCGGCGAATGCTCGCAGGGCACCTCGACGACCAGACGGCCGCCTTCGCGCAGCAGCGCCAGTGCCTGCGTCATCAGCGTCGCTAGGTCCGGCGTGCGCACCAGCACGTTGCCGGCGCAGATCTCGGCGAACTGGCCCGCCTCCAGCCGCACCGGGCCGCAGAGCGTGCCGCTGGCCAGCAGGGGCAGCGTCTGTGGCTGACCGAGGTCGAGCAGCAGGTCGGGCTGGGTCTCGGGGCGGGGATCGATGTTGAGCCAGCCGACGCGGTAGTCCACGCCCGCGGCCAGGTTCAGCCGCAGCGGGCGCCACGGCTCCGGGTCGCGGGTGCGCACATTGGTCTGGCCGTAGCCGCTGACGAAGGCCAGCATGTCGGCGAAGGCCTCGGCCGGGTCCAGCTCCTCGAAGTGCGCCACTTGCGCACGGGCCTGCGCGAACCAGGCCGGGGTGCCGAAGTCCTCCCGGAAGAAGGTTTCCAGCTGGTCGCCGTCAATCCAGCTGGCGGCCTCCTCGTAGAAGGAGGCGGTGGCGGCCTGCGGGTTGTGCTCGGCGATGACGGGCGTGCCCAGGCTCAGGCAGTGCGCGAAGGGGACCGGCTCGAAGCGGCTGGTGTCGTGCGGCCGCAGGTGCAGCACGGCCTTGGCCTGGCGGATGTAGGCGTCGCGTTCGCCGGCGAAGACCGGGCGGTCGAACTGGCTCACCGTGACGCCGGTGTCCTCGATGCGCTTGATGAGGCGGCGGATGCGCTCGTTCTGCGCGCCGATGACGAGCAGGTCGAGGGGACGCTCTTCCAGCGGCGCGGGCGGGGTCTGCGCGTCGGCGGCGAGGTAGGGCGCGTGGACGAAGGGCACCAGCGGCACATCGTCCGGGTGGTCGGTGTAGACCTCCAGGTTGGCCGGGTCGTGGTCGACGACGGCCGAGCGGCGCAGCAGCTGCAGGTAGGCGGTGGAGACCTGCGAGCCTTCGTGTCCGAGCGACTCCAGGTTCACGAAGACGCAGGTGTGCTGCAGGCACTGGTTGGCGTCGAAACCGAGGTGGGCGCCGAACACGAAATTGACCGCGTCATGGCGCAGCCGGTTCTTGGCCAGGCTCACCCGGGCACCCAGTCGTCGGAACTGGTAGCGGAAGTAGCGTGCAGGGTCGATCAGCGCCAGGGCGTGGGGCTGGCCGAGCGGCTGGACCACACACAGGTGGATATCCGGCAAGTTCATGGGCGTGGGTTCCGAACAAAGGGGCGAGAGCCAGTCTAGGCAGCCTGTCCGCGGACATCCGCTGGATCAGCCCGGACAATCCGGGCTACTTTCAGGGCGTCCCGAGCGGTGCCAGCGGACTGAACTGGCGCAGCACGCCGAGGTTGTGCTGGGCGAGGTGGCTGCCGCGGCCGTGGACGGCGCCTTCCAGGTCCGGCCGCTCGCCGATCTCCAGGCAGCGCTGCCAGGCGCCTTCGATCATCGGCAGCAACTCGCCCGCGCGGGCCGGCTCGCTGGCGGCCCAGTCGAGCATCAGGTCGCCCAGCGCGAAGAAGAAGTCGGGGGAGCAGTCCCAGCGCGCCATGCCGTCGGAGGCGCGCTGCACGCCGTCGGCGTGGCGCCCGCAGCACTTGAGCGCGTGCAGGCTGCGCACGCTGAGGTCGTGCAGCCAGCTCGGCGCGGTGGCCTGTCCCGCCAGCAAGCTCTCTGCTTGCGCGAAGCAGTGCAGCGCCTCGGCGTGGCGGCCGTAGACGTCGTGGTCCTTGCCGAGCTGGTACCAGAGGTAGGGGTCGTCGGGGTGCTCGTCGAGCGCGCGTTGCAGCAGCGCGGCGTTGCGGCCGGCCTTGCGGTCCAGCGCGACGGCGGCGTAGCCATCGTGCCCGACCCGCAGCGGCAGGCGCCGCACGGGCAGCGTGTGCTGTGGCTGCTCGTGGATGCGGCCGGCGTAGCGCACGTGGCCGGGCAGGAGGCGGCTGATCCAGCTGGAGGCGACGCTGGTGTGCTCCTTCGGCCCGTGGTCGCTGTCCACCCGCACCGCGCCGACGAAGTCGGGCCGCAGCGTGCGCAGCGTGGCCAGGGTCTCGCCGCCGCGGGCCAGCCATTCGTCGCCGTCGAGCACGATGTGCCAGTCGGCGCCGGCCCGCTCCAGCGCGGCGTTGCGGGCGAGGCTGAAGTCGTCGCACCAGCGGAAGTGCGACACCTCCGCGCCCGCCGCGCGGGCGACGGCGACGGTGTCGTCCTGCGAGCCGGTGTCGACCACCACCAGGCGGTCGGTCCAGGGGCGCAGGCTGTCGAGGGCGCGGCGCAGGCGCGGGGCCTCGTCGCGCACGATCAGGACGGCGGCGACGGTGTAGCGTTGCATTCAGTCTCTCCGGGGAGCCGGCTCGGCGGCCAGCGGGGTGGGGGGCAGTCCGGCGTCGTGGCGCGCGACCATGCGGGCCAGCAGGTGTTCCAGGTCGCGTGCGCTGCGCGCGGCGTCCAGGTGCGGCGCGTGGCTCCGCACGCTGGCGAGCCAGGCCTTGAGCTGTGCCATGGCGTCGGCGTCCCGCAGCAGGTGCACGGCGGTGCGGACGTAGTGCTCCGCATCGGCGCAGACCAGCGCGGGCAGGCGGAAGGCCGCGAGCAGGCTGGCGGTGCGGCGCGCCGCGAAGCCCTGGCCTAGGCGGGTCAGCACCGGTACGCCGGTCCCGAGCGCGTTCCGCGCCGCGGTCTCGGCGTTGCCGGGGAAGCAGTCGAGCACGAGGTCGGCCAGCGGCAGGCGCGCCAGATGCGCCTGCGGCGCGACCTTGGGTGCAAAGACCAGCCGCGCCGGATCGAGGCCTGCGCGGGCCAGGCTGGCGCGCAACTTCCGCCGTGCATCGGCTGCTGGCGCCAGCAGCCACAGCACTGCGCCGGGCACGGCCGACAGGATCTGGCACCACGCCCGGAACTGCGCGGCGGTGATGCGCTCCGGCGGGTTGAAGCTGGCGAGCACCGGGGCGGTGTCGGGCAGGCCGCAGTCGGCGCGGCGTGGTGGGGCGGGTGCCTGTGGCTCCGGCGGCGGCAGGTCGGCTGGCCGGTGGCATCCCGGCAGTTGGGCGATGCATTCGCTGAACTGCGCCTGTGCGTCCAGCGGCGTGACGACCGGGTCGCCGATCAGGTAGTCGACCCAGGGTGCGCCGGTGGTGCCGGCATGGCCCAGCCAGGCGACCTGGACCGGCGCCGGCCGCTGGGCGAGCACGCCCAGCCGCGAGTCGTCGCCGGGGCCGGTGAGGTCGAGCAGCAGGTCGATCCGGTCGCCGCGGATGACGCCGACGAGGTCGTCGGTGCTGGCGTGGCGGCTGTCGTGCCAGTGTGCAGCGGCGAGCGCAGGCGGGTGTCCGGACCGGGCGTCCGAGTAGACGTACAGCTCGACCTGCGTCCGGTCGAAGGCGTCGAACAGCGCCGACACGGACGGCTCCAGCGCAGCCTCGGAGCGGTCACGACCGCCGGCGAGGATGCCGAGACGCCACTTGCCCTGGCGGCGGTGGTCGCGGGTACCGGGTTTCGGCTTCTCGCGTGCCGCACCGGTGCCGTGGCGCTGCTGGCAGGCGAGTGCGGCCAGCCAGCGCTGCAGCAGCGGGTGGTCCAGCAGGGGGATGAGCTGGCTCGGGTCGAGCGGCACCGCCAACGGCCACTGGGCCGCCGCGGGAGACTGCGCCATGCCGGCCAGCAGCCGGTCGAGGTGTGCCGGTAGGGCCTCCCAGTCGAGATCCGACGCCCGACCGAAGGCGGCGGCGAGCGCGGCATCGGCGGCCTGTGGCTGCGCGTCGCGGGCCATCTGGTGGCACCACGCGGCCTCGGCGTGTTCCTGCAGCCGGGTCAGGCCTTGGCCGAGCTGCAGCAGGGCACGCTGGTGCAGGGCCGCATCCGGGCCCGCCTTGGCCACCGCCGCCTTGGCCTCGCGCACCGCCTGCCGATCGTCCCGCAGCGCCGATAGGGTGCTCGCCCGCGCCAAGTGCCAGGCGGCGCCGCGCTCGACGCTGGCGTCGAGCAGGTCCAGGCAGTCGAGCACCTCGGTCGGGCGGTGCTGGGCCAGCAGCAGCTCGGCCGTGCGCACGCAGGCGACGGTGTCGCGCCGGTTCAGGTCGAAGGCTTGGCGCGCGAGCAGCAGGGTCGGCAGCGCCAGCCGCAGCGCGGTGGCGGACAGTGGCGGGTGGTCGTGTGCACGTGCCTGGGCGGGTGCCTGCCCCGGAACTTCGCCCCGCAGCATGGCCGGACGCTGGACACCATGCGCCTCGGCGCCGGAGATCGACGCCGCACGGTGGCTGGCCGTCGCAGTTGAAATTGCAGCAGCAGCAGGGGTGGAGCGGAGGGCGTCCATGACGTGGCGGTCGGGCCGCGGGCGGCGGCGAGGTGGACAGCCAGTCTAGGGAGCGGGTTCCCGGTGCATCGCGGGATAAGGCGCGGCACGGCGGCGGAGTTCGGGGTTCCGGCGGCGCCATGAAAAAAGCCCGTGCAGCGATTGCACGGGCTTTTCAGAATTTTGGTGGCGCTTCACGGACTCGAACCGCGGACCTGCGAATACAGATGCAAGCATCTCTGCCCAGATTTGTCACCTGCAGGAAGTGAGCAAGCCGAACCCGCTGGCGCCCGGAGTTCCGGAAGAGTTCTAGGCCTCCGGATCAGAGCTGAAACGGTGGCTATTCAATACACATCTGGCCGCCATTGAACCAAGCAACGTCAAAGCCATCCTTCAACAGCACGGCTTTGAGAGGTGGAAGCGGAGCTGCTTGGACTCGTTCCACGTACTTGACCAAGGTGTTCCGATCCTCGGTCAAGATGTGACTGATTTCTTCGAAATCACACTGTGCAATCAGCTTGAAATCGTCCTTGACTCGCACTCGATCATCACCTTGATCTCGGGGATGTTTGGCAATGAGGTCTCCACATCGTTCGGCATGGTCAATGTTGAACGGCAAGACGATCAGGTTACGCAGAGGCAAAGACGTGTACGGCTGCTTGACGTGGAACTCAGACGCTACGACCGTTGATAGAAACATCGGCACCTGTCGGGCTACGCACTCCCGGAAGTAGTGCTGGGCTGTTTGGTGATGAGGTCTAGTTGGATCGGCAAATGTGATCAGAAAGCTCGTGTCGAGCAAAACACTGTTCAATGTCGCCCCCCACGCAACTCATCGACCCAGGCAGACGCGTTCTGAACATCCTTCCAGGCGGCTTGCCCTTCCAGAGTCATCTTGGCAATCGACGCTTCGTCGATGTCCGTGGCGTACTCAACGAACTCCAACAGCTTTGCGTTGCGAAGTTCCCGAGTCTTTACGTTGTACTCAGCCTTCACGCGGAGCATAGCGGATTTGTAAAGTCGATTGACCTTGTCCGCGCGAAGCAGATCCTTGTCTGTCTCAATGGTCAGCTTCTTGCCATTCGGCAACTTGACATGAGCATTGGGCTTCTTGCTTCCGCCAACCTCTTGGATTTCGCCACGGATGTAGCGCTCCACTATCACCCAATGGTCGGCTTCCTCTGTTCTGAAGTCAGTGCGAGAACTGATGATGAGTGGCCGATTCAAGAACGGCGCTGAAATCTTGTACACGACCGCCTGGGCGCTTCTAGCCGACTTCTGCCAACGCTCTATAACGGCTCTCCGCTTGTGATCTACCAAGCGCATCAGTTCACTGTTTTCTAGCGCCCTGAGATCGTTGAAAAGCTTCGGAGCGTTGTCCAGTGGAAAAGTCTGGACAGCGAACGACCCGTGCTGGATCTGAACATCGAGATTGCGAGCGTCGATTTCCTTGTCGTTACCTTGAAGGAACTCCTTGACCTCCTCAGCGAAGCGAACGAGATCGCCCAGGCGAACGCGGTCAGGGCTTGTCTCGAAGCCGTTTGACCTGTCGTCTAGTGCGAGAGTGATGCGCTGCCCGTCCATGATGGACCCATTCTACGGGTGAGGGTGTCGGGCCGACTTGGCATCTTCACCAAGGCAGTGAACCATGTAGGGAGTCTGCGACGGCTATCGACACCGCCAAAGAAAGAGCCCGCACATGGCGGGCTCTTTAAGACCTAAGTACTTGATGCACAAGTTGAAAACTTGGTGGCGCTTCACGGACTCGAACCGCGGACCTGTGGATTATGATTCCATCGCTCTAACCGACTGAGCTAAAGCGCCAACAGCCCGCTATTATGCAGATGTCCATCTGGTCGAGCAAGCGTTTTCTGAAGAATTATTTGGTTCGGGTCTTGCTAGCCTTGAAGTCCGTGAACCACACACCGAGACCTGTCCCATGAGCCCACTCCATTCGATCCCCGGACGCACCAAGCAACTGCCCCCGCTGCGTGTCGGCGTGGGCGGGCCGGTCGGCTCGGGCAAGACGACGCTGGTCGAGATGCTCTGCAAGACGATGCGCGACCGCTGGGACCTGGTGGTTGTCACCAACGACATCTACACCAAGGAAGACCAGCGCCTGCTGACGGTGGCCGGCGCGCTCGACCCGGAGCGCATCATGGGCGTGGAGACCGGGGGCTGCCCGCACACGGCGATCCGCGAGGACGCTTCGATCAACCTCGAAGCCGTCGACCGGATGCTGGAGAAGTTCCCGAACGCCGACATCGTCTTCATCGAGTCGGGCGGCGACAACCTGGCCGCCACCTTCAGCCCCGAACTGTCCGACCTGACGATCTACGTCATCGACGTGGCCGCCGGCGAGAAGATCCCGCGCAAGGGCGGCCCCGGCATCACCAAGAGCGACCTCTTCGTGATCAACAAGACCGACCTGGCGCCCTATGTCGGGGCGAATCTGGAGGTCATGCGCACTGACACGGTGCGCATGCGGCCGAACCGCGCGTTTGTCATGACCAATCTCAAGACCCGCGATGGGTTGGCCGAGGTGGTGTCCTTCATCGAGCAGCGGGGGCTGCTGGTCACCTGAACTCAGTGCATGACGGGCAGGCTGCGCAGCGCCCGCACGGCGCCTTCGCCCAGCGACGCCCCGAAGCGCTTGGCCAGCCGCTCGGCGACGTTTTCCTTGGTCGTGTAGTCGATGATGTCCTCGGCCTTGATCACCTCGCGGGCGACGTAGTCGAGGTTGCCGATGCCGTCGGCCAGCCCCATCTTGACCGCTTCTTCGCCGCTCCAGAACAGGCCCGAGAAGGTTTCCGGTGTTGCCTTCAGACGGTCGCCACGGCCTTCCTTGACGGTGTCGATGAACTGACGGTGGATCTGGTCGAGCATGGCCTGGGCATAGCCGCGCTGCTTCTCGTTGAGCGGCGAGAACGGGTCGAGCATCCCCTTGTTGCTGCCGGCGGTCAGCAGGCGGCGTTCGACACCGACCTTCTTCATGACTTCCTCGAAGCCGAAGCCGTCCATCAGCACGCCGATCGAGCCGACGATGGAGGCCTTGTCGACGTAGATCTCGTCGGCGGCGACGGCGATGTAATACGCGCCGGAGGCTGCGCTTTCCTCGACCACCGCGTAGACCTTCTTGTGGTGCTTTGCCTTCAGGCGGCGCAGCTCGTCGTAGACGATGCCTGCCTGCACCGGGCTGCCGCCCGGCGAGTTGATGCGCAGCACCACGGCCTGGGCGCCGACATCCTCGAAGGCGTCCTTGAGGCCCGACAGCAGCACTTCGGCGCTCGATTCGCCCCCCGAGGCGATCTCGCCACGCAGCTCGACCAGCGCGGTGTGCGGGCCCGTCGGGGTGCTGTTGTGGCGGTTCTCGCTGTAGACCGTCCAGGCCGCGAACAGGCCCAGACCCAGCCAGCCGAGCCGGAAGAACAGGCTCCAGCGCCGCGTGCTGCGCCGGTCGCGCAGGTAGTCGCGGGCGAACTGCTCCATCACATGGTCGAAGGCGCCGCGGGAGGCGGCTGGGGCCACCGGCGTGGCGGGCGTGGTGGCCGGTGCCGTGGAGGGCGCAGCGGATGCCGCAGTGGAGGGAGTGTCGTCTGGCTGGGTCATGGAATCTTCAGTCGCCGAACGCCGGCGTCAAGTTGACAGAAGGATACCAAGACACCTGTCCGTCGCGCTCGTCCACCTGCAGCGCCTTGAGCCGCTTGCCCCGGCACGGCCCGCCCACGCAGTAGCCGGAGGCCGGCTCGTAGACCGCCCCGTGGATCGAACAGATGATCCACTGGCCGCTGTCGTCGAGGAACTGCCCCTCCTTCCAGTCCATCTCGGCCGGCACGTGGGCGCACTGGTTGAGATAGCCGACCACCTTTCCGCCGTGGCGCAGCACGAAGCCGCGCGCGGGCTGGCCGTATTCGAGCAGGTCGAAGACGTGGGCGCGGCCGCCGTCGGCGAGGTCGGCGGAGGCGCAGAGGGGGATGGCGCTGGCCTGGTCGCTCATGCGTGCATCCCGAGCCACGTGCGCAGCTCCGCCACCGAATGCGCCACGTGCCGCGGCCCCAGTTCGCGCAGCGGCGCGTGCTCGTGCGCGCCGTAGGTGACGGCCACGCTGTGCGCGCCGGCGTTGGCGGCGAGCTGCAGGTCGTGCGTCGTGTCGCCGATCATCAGCGTGCGCTCCGGCTCGACGCCGAACTCGCGCATCAGCTCGTGCAGCATCTGCGGGTGCGGCTTGGAGCGGGTCTCGTCGGCGGTGCGGGTGGCGTCGAACAGCGGGGCCAGGCCGGACAGGCGCAGCGCGTCGTTCAGGCCCTGCCGGTTCTTGCCGGTGGCCACGGCCAGCCAGTGCTGGCGCTGGCGCAGCTCGGCCAGCAGATCAGGCACGCCACTGAAGAGCGTGACGTCCTCGTGGTCCTTGAAATAGTGGTGGCGGTAGCGGCGGCCGAGTTCGGGGTAGCGGTCCTGGCTCAGGCCGGGGACGGCGTGCATCAGCGCGTCCTGCAGCCCGAGGCCGATGACGTAGGACGCCGCTTCGTCGCTCGGCACGGCCACGCCGAGATCCCGGCAGGCGGCCTGGATGGCGCGCACGATCAGCGCGGTGGAGTCGTAGAGCGTGCCGTCCCAGTCGAAGACGATGAGGTCGTACTGGCGCGGGCGGAAGGCGGTGGAGTCGGTCATGGCGCGGGGGCTGGAGCAGCGGCAGGTTTAGCGGCGGGACGCAGGTGGGACAGCAGGGCGGTGCATTCGGGCGGCAGCGGCGCTTCCAGCTCGATGCGCTCGCCCGTGGCGGGGTGGTCGAAGGCGAGACGGCGGGCGTGCAGGAACATGCGCTCGAAGCGGCAGCCCGGCGCGGCGGGCGCGTCGCCGCGGGCCAGCGCCTTGTTGAGCGCGAAGTCGCCGTACTTGTCGTCGCCGACGATGGCGTGGCCTTCG
Source organism: uncultured Sphaerotilus sp. (assembly GCF_963924895.1). NCBI lineage: Bacteria > Pseudomonadati > Pseudomonadota > Betaproteobacteria > Burkholderiales > Sphaerotilaceae > Sphaerotilus > uncultured Sphaerotilus sp. The sequence goes on along the minus strand of NZ_CAWURG010000013.1, from coordinate 8,509 downwards.
TTGAGCAGGTGGACGCGGATCTGGTGCGTGCGGCCGGTCTTGATGGTCACGTCCAGCAGCGTGCAATCCGCATACGTCTGCGCGATGCGCACCAGCGACACCGAGCGGCGGCCGTCCGGATGGTCGGCCTCGACCGCCCGCACACGGCGCTCGCCCGCGGCGTCCAAGTATTTGTGCAGCGCCACATCGACCACCTTGCGCGCGGCCGGCCAGGCGCCGATCACCAGCGCGGCGTAGGTCTTGCCGGTCTCGCGCTGGCGGAACTGGTCCTGCAGTGCGGTCAGGGCGCTGCGCTTCTTGGCGATCAGCAGCAGGCCCGAGGTCTCGCGGTCCAGCCGATGCACCAGTTCGAGGAACTTCGCCTGCGGCCTCGCCCGGCGCAGCTGCTCGATCACGCCGTGGCTCACGCCCGAGCCGCCATGCACGGCCACGCCCGCAGGCTTGTCGATCACCAGCAGGTGCTCGTCCTCGAAGCGGATCGGGAACTCGCGCGGCGGGGCGGTCGAGACCGTCGGCTCGCTCAGACGCAGCGGCGGCACGCGCACGTCGTCGCCGGCCGCGACGCGCGAATCGGCGCTGGCGCGGCCCTTGTTGATGCGCACCTCGCCGCTGCGGATGATCCGGTAGACGAGGGTCTTGGGCGCGCCCTTGAGTTCGCGCAGCAGGAAGTTGTCGAGTCGCTGGCCTGCGCTGCCGTCATCGACCAGCAGGTGGCGCACCTGCGGCGCGACCGGGGCTGCCACCGGTGCGGCCGCTGGCGGAACGGGTGGTCGAGGCACGGGTACTCCCGCGTTCATAGGCTTGCGCGTGGCCGGTTTCGTGCCGGCTTTTCCGGAGCCGGGCCTGCTGGGCTTTGCCCCTATAATGCGTTGGACCACGATTGCGCTGTAAGTGTTTGATTTGCCTGAGTTTAGCGGGCACTGAGAAGCAGCCCCCGGTGCAGGGTGGTCGGACTGGCACGCGACACCTGAGGTGGGTGCGGGCCGGGTCCAGACGCTGATGCAGCGTGTTGCCTGGCGCATGGTGTGCACTCCCAAGGTGAGTGTGCGGATGGACCGGCAGCATGCAAGAGACCACGCTGAAAGAGCCCCGACACAAGGTTTTCCGGTGGCAGCTTCCAACACAGGGGCTGCCACCCGCGTCTGACCACCGACGCCGTCGCATGAACGATTTCGAGTTTCCGCTTCCCGACCCGACCCCTGGTGACTGTCGTCCCCGGTCGGAGTCACACGCCAGCGCGTGTGCGTCGGATGGCGGACCCGTGCCCTGCCGGCCCGGAGGCCGACACCACGGCGACACTGCGTTTCCTGCCCCGGCGTCACGGTCGACGCACGCGCCAACGCTGCGCCGCTGAAGCCGCCGGCATCTGCTGGTGGCCTTGCGCGCGCAGTCCAGGGCGATTCCTTCCCGGCTCCGCGGCGCGGTTTCGTGCATCTCATGAAGACATGAATCATGAGGAGAGACACGCATGAAACGCATGCTGATCAATGCCACGCAGCCCGAAGAGCGCCGCCTGGCCATCGTTGACGGTCAGAAACTGATCGACTTCGAAACCGAGATCGAAGGGCGCGAACAGCGCAAGGGCAACATCTACAAGGCCGTCGTCACGCGCGTCGAGCCTTCGCTGGAAGCCTGCTTCGTCGACTACGGCGAAGACCGCCACGGCTTCCTGCCCTTCAAGGAAATCGCCCGCAGCTACTTCCGCGAAGGCACCGATGTGCGCGCGGCGCGCATCCAGGACGCCATCCGCGAAGGCCAGGAACTGCTGGTCCAGGTCGAGAAGGAAGAGCGCGGCAACAAGGGCGCCGCACTCACCACTTTCGTCTCGCTGGCCGGCCGTTACCTCGTGCTGATGCCCAACAACCCGCGTGGCGGTGGCGTGTCGCGCCGCATCGAGGGCGAGGACCGCGAGGAGCTGAAAGAGAACCTCGAACAGCTCGAATACCCCAAGGGCATGAGCCTGATCGCCCGCACCGCCGGCATCGGACGCACCGCCCCCGAGCTGCAGTGGGACTTGAACTACATGCTCAAGCTCTGGACCGCGATCGATGATGCGTCCCGGGGCGGCAAGGGCGCTTTCCTGATTTACCAGGAATCGTCGCTGGTGATCCGCGCCATCCGCGATTACTTCACCTCCGACATCGGCGAGATCCTGATCGACACGGACGACATCTACGAGCAGGCCAAGCAGTTCATGCTGCATGTCATGCCCGAGACGGCGAACCGCGTGAAGCGCTACCGCGACGACGCGCCGCTGTTCAGCCGCTTCCAGATCGAGCACCAGATCGAGACCGCGTTCAGCCGCACGGTGCACCTGCCGTCCGGCGGCGCCATCGTGATCGACCACACCGAAGCGCTGGTGTCGATCGACGTCAACTCGGCCCGCGCCACCCGCGGCGGTGACATCGAGGAGACTGCGACCCGCACCAACCTCGAAGCCGCCGACGAGATCGCCCGCCAGGCGCGTCTGCGCGACCTGGGTGGTCTGCTGGTGGTCGACTTCATCGACATGGAAGAGTCGAAGAACCGCCGCGAGGTCGAGACCCGCCTGCGCGACGCGCTGCGCTACGACCGCGCCCGCGTGCAGTTCTCGACCATCAGCAAGTTCGGCCTGCTGGAGATGAGCCGCCAGCGCCTGCGCCCGGCGCTGTCTGAGGGCAGCCACATCACCTGCCCGCGCTGCAACGGCACCGGCCACATCCGCGACACCGAGTCTTCCGCGCTGCAGACGCTGCGCATCATCCAGGAAGAGTCGATGAAGGAAGGCACGGCGGCGGTTCACGTCCAGGTGCCGGTCGAAGTGGCCAGCTTCCTGCTGAACGAGAAGCGCCCCGAGATCACCAAGATCGAGATGAAGCAGCGCGTGACGGTGATGCTGGTGCCGAACAAGCACCTCGACACGCCGAACTACAAGCTGGAGCGCCTGCGCCACGACGACCCGCGTCTGGAGAACCTGCAATCGAGCTACTCGATGGTGGAAGAGCCGGAAGAGGACGTTGGCATCACCCGCCGCGAGAAGAACATCAAGCCCAAGCAGGCGCCGATGATCCGCGGCGTGCTGCCCGACCAGCCCGCCCCGATCGCTGCACCGAAGGCCGAACCGGTACCGGCTCCGGTCGTTGCCGCCCCGGCGCCGGTGGTGGCACCTGCCCCGGTGGCCCCCGCACCGGCTCCGGAAGCCGTGGCCGCTGGCACGGGCTTCTTCGGCTGGATGAAGCGCCTGTTCGGTGCGGCGCCCGCGCCGGCTCCGGTCGCCCCGGTGGCCGCGCCGGTGGCCCCGGTGGTCGAAGTGCCGGTGGAGGCGAAGACCGACAAGCCCGCCGACAAGGCGGACGGCCGTGGCGAACGCCGTGGCGGCCGCGAAGGTGGACGTGACGGTGGCCGGGACGGCAATCGCCGCGACGGTCGCCGTGGTGAACGTGGTGAGCGTGGCGGTGAGCGCAACAAGCCCGAAGCCGCCGAACGTGGTGGTGAACGCAACGGCGAACGCACGGCCGACCGTGCGCCGGCCGAGGCCCGCCCCGAAGGTGGCCGCGGTGGACGCGGTGACCGTTCGCAGGACCGCCGCCCGGCCGAGGCCGGTGCCGAGCTGCCGGCCGGTGGTCGCCCGCCGCGCGAGCGCCGCCCCGCACCCGAAGTGGCCGCGCTGGCCGTCGAGGACGTGCAACCCGGTTTCGAGGACACCGCGTCCCCGGCACTGGAAGGCGAGAGCGCTGCGGCCCAGGCCGAGCGCGAAGGCCGCCGCCGCCGCCGTGGTGGTCGTGGTCGCCGTGACCGCGAGGAAGTCCGCGTGGGTGAAAACGGTGTCGAAGGCGAAGCTGGTGACGCTGCCGCTGTCGCTCCCGTGAACGCCGAGACGGCCCCCGCTGCCGAGCCGGTGGCTGAGGCCGCTGCGGGTGCCGAAGTGCGTGGCGACGAGTCGACCGAGGAGGGCCGTGAGGAAGGCCGCCGCCGTCGCCGTGGCCGTGGTGGCCGCAACCGCGACGAGGCACAGGCCGACGCGGTGGCTGCCGAAGCCGTGGCACCGGCCGCCGAGGCGGACGCTGCGCCAGCTGCTGCCGAAGTGGCGGCACCGGTCGTGGCCGTGGCGGCAGTCGCTGCTGCGGTGGTGACCGAGGCGGTCGTGGCAGACGCTGCGCCGGCCTCGGTGGTGGACGTCCCCGCGGTGGCCCAGGTCGCCGAGCCGGTGGCCGCTCCTGTGGCTGCACCCGTGGCCGAAACGGCTCCGGTGGCTGCGCCGATTGCTCCGGTGGAAGTGGCTGTGGCTGTGGCCCAGGCACCCGCCGTGGCAGCGCCTGCCGCTGTCGCTGTCGTCGCCGCACCCGCCTACGTCCTGCAGCTCGACGAGCTGGCCGCGGTCGCCCGCGGCGCCGGACTGGAGTGGATCAACAGCGACACCGACAAGGTCCGCGCCGTGCAGGACGCCATTGCCAGCACGCCGGCCCCGGTGCGCCAGCCGCGCGAACCGCGTCCGGTGGTCGTGGTCGACGAAGGCCCGCTGATCCTGGTCGAGACGCGCCGCGATCTGGCCGGACTGCAACTGCCGTTCGAGACCACCAACTCGGAGTCCGCCGAGGCCTGATCGGCCAAGGTGCTCCCCGTGCCAGCGGGGTGCTTCGGCACTCCGCCCCCAAACGCCGCCCGGCCTTGTGCCCGGCGGCGTTTTTGCTTGCACCGCATCATCGGCACCCTGTGCCACTGTCCGTCTGCCTGACTGTCCCACGATGATTGATCCGCGCTCGACCCTGTCCTCGCCTGCCCCGGTCTTCGCCCTGCTGGACGATGCCAGCACCCCTGCCGACCAGGCGGTGAGCCGGCTGTACACCGGCTGGCTCGGGGAACACCGCTGTACGGATCCAGCCGAGCTGGACGTGGTCTGGTCGGCTGCCGCAGCGGATCTGGCGCAGGGCGTCCATCTGGTGCTGCTGGCCGACTACGAATGGGGCGTGCGTCTGGCCGGGCTGGCCGCGCCACCCGGCAGCCTGCGGCTGCTGCGTTTCGCGCACTGCGCGCGGCTCGCACGGGACGGCGTGGACGCTTGGCTGGCGCAGCAGGAAGGCGCGCAGGCCCCGGCGCCCGCTGGCGTGTTCGGCCTGACGCCGGACGACGACGAGGCGACCTACGCCGCCGCCATCGACGAGATCCACGCCCGCATCCGCGCGGGCGAGACCTACCAGGTCAACCACACGCAGCGCCTGCGCGGCCGCAGCGTCGGCACGCCCCTTGCGCTGTACCGGCGCCTGCGGGCGGCGCAGCCGGTGCCGTTCGGCGCCCTGATCGCCTTGCCGCAGGACTGCTGGGTGCTGTCGTGCTCGCCGGAGCTGTTCGTGCGGCACCAAGCGGGGCACCTCGTCACCCGTCCGATGAAGGGCACCGCGCCGCGCCACGCCGACCCGGCCGCCGACCAGGCCAGTGCGGACTGGCTGGCCCGCGACGTGAAGAACCGCGCCGAGAACCTGATGATCGTCGACCTGCTGCGCAACGACCTCGGCCGGCTGGCGGCGGTGGGCAGCGTGCGTGTGCCGCAACTGTTCCAGGTCGAGCCGTACCGGACGGTGTTCCAGATGACCTCGACCATCGAGGCTGACCTGCCACCGGCAACTGATTTCCCCGCGGTGCTGCGCGCGCTGTTCCCCTGCGGCTCGATCACCGGCGCGCCCAAGCGCCAGACGATGTCGGTCATCGGCCGGCTCGAATCCTCGCCGCGTGGCCTCTACACCGGCGCGATCGGCTGGCTGGACGCGCTGGACGCCACCGACCGCGCCGCGGGCCGGTCGATGGGCGATTTCTGTCTGTCGGTGGCGATCCGCACGCTGGAGATGGGTGCCGGCGATCCGCGCGACGGCACGCGGGCGGTGACGCTGGGCGTGGGCGGCGGCATCGTGCTGGACTCGGACGCGGCGTCGGAAGCCGCGGAGTGCCGGCACAAGGTCCGCTTCCTGACCCGCACCGACCCCGGTTTCACGCTGTTCGAGACGATGCGGGTCGAGGGTCGGCGGGTGTGCCGCTTCGAGGCCCATCTGGCGCGCCTGCTGGGTAGCGCGGCCGCACTCGGGTTCAGTGCTTCGGCGTCGGTGGTGCAGGCCGCGGTGGATGAGGTGTTGCAGACCTTCCCGGCAGATCCGGCGCGGGTGTTCCGCCTGCGGGTCGATCTGTCCCACGACGGTCGGGTGTCCTGTCGCAGCGGTGCGCTGGCGTCTTTGCCCGAAGGGCCGGTGCATCTGCTCGTCCCGACCGGCCGGGTGCCCTTGCAGGAGTCCGCGCTGCTCGGCCACAAGACATCCCTGCGCACCGCCTACGACGACGCCGTGCGCGACGCCGAAGCGGTCGGGGCCTTCGACCGGCTGTTTGTCAACGCCGACGGCGCGCTGACCGAAGGGGGGCGCAGCACGCTGCTGGTCCGGCTGGACGGGCGCTGGACCACGCCGCCGCTGTCGGCCGGCGTGCTGCCGGGCGTGATGCGGTCCGCGCTGCTGACGGATCCGGTCTGGCGGGTGTCCGAGCGGGTGCTCTGGCCCGCCGATCTGCGGCGCGCCGAGGCGCTGGCGGTGTGCAACGCGCTGCGTGGGGTGCTGCCCGCGGTACTGGGTTCTACCTAGTACCTAGGCTTATCGGTTACCCCGATCCCCTCCGAAAGGATGTTAAAGAAGTCACGAGTCCCGATACATTACTCGGCATTAACGGCGACGAGGAGACGCGATGTCGAGGCGATGGTTGAGTTGCCCGGTCTGCACGGTGCTGGGCCTGGCCGGTCTGGCCCTGCTGGCCTGGATGCTGATTGGGCGTGGGGATGCCAAGGCGGACGCGGTGCGCCAGCGCACCGAAGCGGACGCGGCCCAGGTGCTCGGTGCCGCGGGGTTTCCGTGGGCGAGTCTGAAGATCGACAACGAGGTCGGCCGCATCGTCGGTGAAGCGCCGTCACCTGCCCAGCGCGCCGCGGCCTATGCGGCGGCCAGCACCACGCTGCTGCCGATGATGGGCGTGCCCGGCGTGTTCGCCCGGCTGGAAGATGGGCAATCCTCGTCAGCGTTGACGCTGCCGCAGGTGTCCGCGCCGGCCCTGGCGGCTGCGCCGGTGGTGGCTGCGGCTTCCCGTCCGCCGGTAGCGGCCTCTGGCCCGCTGACGGGTGAGGATTGCCAGGTGGCGATGGCCAAGGTGCTGGAATCTCGGCAGATCCGCTTCAAGCTGGCGTCGGCAGAGCTGGATCCGTCCAGCGTGCCCCTGCTGGAGTCGCTGCACAAGCTGTCCATGCGCTGCCCGCAGGCGCGCATGCGCGTCGACGGCCACACCGATGCCCAGGGCGATGCCGCCGCGAACATGCGCCTGTCGCAGCGCCGCGCGCAGGCCATCGTCGATGCGCTGGTCAAGCGCGGTGTGCCGACCAGCCGGCTGCAGGCACAGGGCTTTGGCGAGGACCGTCTGCTGGACCAGGGCACGACGCCCGAGGCCCACGAGCGCAACCGCCGCATCGAGTTCCATCTGGCGCCCAAGGCGCCCTGAGTTCCGGCGGCACGCCGACGACCGACACCCGAACCTACAAACACTGCGGAGAGATCACCATGTACCTGTTGAGCCAGTTGTGGCTGTACCTCCTGCTGGCCTGCCTGGCCGGCCTCGGACTCGGCCTCCTGCTGAACCGCATCTGCCAGCGACGCCGCCATGCGGCGCAGCTGGCCGCCCTGCAGACCCAGTACCAGGACGACCGCACCCGTGCGGACGCGGCCCTGGCAGCCCAGCGGACCGAACATGGGCAGGCGCTCGAAGCCGCTGGTGCCGAACAGGCCGCGCTGCAGGCCCGCCTGGATGCGCTCGACGCCGAACACCGCCAGACCAGTGCCCGCGCGCTGGCGCTGAGCGGCAGCGTCGACGAACACCACGCCGCACGCCAGGGGCTGGGTGCGGAGGTCGAGTCGCTGCAGGGGCGTCTCGACACGCTGCAGACGTCCTATGAATCGCGCATCACGCTGCTCAACACCGAGACCAGCCGCGCCGTGCACCTGACGGACCAGCTGACTGATCTGCAGACCCGCCACGCCACCCTGGAAGAGGAGCACCGCACGGCGCTCGCCACCCAGGCCGACGTGGCCAAGGAAGCCTACGAGTCCCTGCTGACGGCCCACTCCGAGCGCGACGTCGCCCGAGAGGCCGCTGCCAGCACCGAGACCGCGCTGAGCCATGAGCGCGCGGCCGCACTGCTCGCCGCGGGTGTCGCGGCCACCGCCGCGCTGGCCACCCGCAAGTCCCACCAGGACGAACTCGCGGCGCTGAAGGGCGAACTGACGGCGCTGCAAGGCACCCACAGCGCGACCCTGAGCGCCCAGGAAGCGCAAGCCGAGGCAGCGCGTCAGGCCGCAGAACACGCAGCTGCGGCACAGCAGCAGTCCGACGAAGCGCTGGCCCGTCTGCGCGCTGATCTGGATGCGTCACGTCAAGCGGCAGCCGCCTCCGAGCGCGATCTGCAAGCCCAGCTCGCCGCCGAACACGCTGCGGCACAGCAGGTGCAAGCCGA